>NZ_CP190933.1:0-13100 GCF_057458085.1 Corynebacterium sp. LaCa_205 | reverse complement strand
GACCGTGCTTTCTCCCAGGTGTGTGCTGGGTGATAAGCGAAAGTCATCGGGTTGCCGCCCGGTGGCTTTCTTCGTTTTTCATTGTCTTTCCCTGACTCTAAATGACACCGGTGTTATTTACTAGCCATGACACGCGAAAAATATGCCTTTTACCTGCGGTTACGTATGGCTAGACATATGGCAAGCTATACGTAACCGCGTTTCAGCTGCACAGGGCTGTCTGCGCAGATTTACCATCACGGGACTTTTCCCAGTTCAGGCTGCGCATATTTACGCATACAACGAAAGCGGTTGCGCAGATTTACCACACACTCTGCGCTGATTTACCGATACGCAGAAAAAGCGTGCGCAGATTTACCCATACGGTGGCGAATTATCCAGAGCAATAGGTATACAGCAATACAGTAATACAGGTGCCATAAACCTGTATTACTGTATTGCTGTATGCCTGTAAACCTTTATTTATTGTTGTGGACGTATTCTTCGAGGTAGGTGCTAACAATCTCGCGGATGGTCACGCCTTTTTGGGCGGCGATGACTTTAAGTTCTGCGTGAAGGTCGCGGTCGATTTCAATCGTCATCTTCTTGACGTAGTCGCGGCCTGTGGGTTGGTGGAATGCGCTTCGCACTGTTTTCTTCTCGGCTGCTGGAGTTAGCTTCGTGGCTTTTTTCATTGAGGTTCGCGGGCCTTGCTGCGCCCTGGCGCGTTCTTTACTGGTGCTCATTTCATCATCTCCATGAGTTCGTCGGCGACGTGGTCGTAGCCGTGCATGTCGGGGCCTGGGCAGTATCCAAACGCTAGGTGCATATCTTCGCGTAGCGGGATTTCGGTTTTAAAGTGCGGCATGTGTTCCGCGTCGAGCGCTTCTCGTGCCGCGTCAAGGGCGCTGGTGCCTTTCCTGGCGAACGTCAGTAAGACTGCATGAGGTGTTCCGTTGACTGCGTCGCGCAGCTCCCATACTCGGGAGAGGTCGGCAGCAGCAGAACGGGTCGGAAGAATGATGAAGTCGCTGACTGCGATTGCTGCTTCGATAGCGTTCTCGTCTCCTGGCGGCACATCGATGAACATGAACTCATCGTCTCCGACGAGCGCTGCTTGCCTATCGACGCGCTTGGGGATGGACAGCTCAACCTCAAACGGTAAAGGATCACCTCCATCCTCTGCGCGTTCAGACCATTCCAGTGCCGAGCCCTGCCGGTCTAGGTCGGTTACGGTCACGGTCTTTCCTCGGTGGGCGAAAACCGTGGCAAGAAACATCGTTGTGGTGGTCTTGCCAACGCCGCCTTTGGCGTTAATGGCGGTAATGATCATGGCTTCTCCTAGGTGTATAAATCATTGCCCCTACCACTTTACAGGTTTAAGTAAATACTGCTTTACAGGTTTACAGTAATACATTTTTACAGGTGCCTGTAAAGACAAAAGAGCAGGCAGATAGCACTTTTATTTTTCTTTATCGTCAGACTCGGCAGAAAGTCCAGCAAGCATGATGCGGTAAAACTCGTTTTCAATGCTCTTTTCTTCGAAGTCCGCAGCGACGTGTTCCCAGTGGTATCCCTCCAATTGGGGCAGCATCGCTGTTACTGCCATCTTGAGGTAGAAACCACGACTGCGTCCGGTGCGAGCACACAGTGTGTCTAGGCGCTCGATGATGTCCTCTGGCATGCGTACAGATACCACGCGCCCGGAGGGGTGGGGTCCTTGAACCATTGACGTAAGTCCTTCCCTTGCCTGTCGTAAACATTGTTTACGTACTGTCTTTGGCAGTCCTACTCTTTTTCTCGTGAGCGTTATTTGCTTTCGTAAACATTGTTTACCATATGTCCGGAGTCCACAAGGGCGCGCGAAATTTTCTACAGTTCCGGGCTGTCGTTCTCCGGGGTGTCATCGAGCCAGTTGTCTTGGTCGCTGTCGTAGTCGCTATCTGTGGCGGCTTGCTGGTGGAACCGGGCGAGCATCTCATCATCTGCGGTGGTACTAATACCGAGTGAGTCGAGGACGTCCAGGGTGTTCTGTAGCGCCTGCTCGTCGCTGCGTTGGGAGCGCAGTTCGTCTAGCTCGGTCTTAAGCTGGCGAATCGGATCTGTAAAGCTGTCGCGATAGTCCACGGCCTGGTCATAGGATGCAGCTACCTTGTCGCGCACGGTGATTGCTTCGTCTAGGAGGGCCTGGTCGTTGTTGCCGTGGCGTAGCCTGCCGAAAAAGCCCCTCGAGTTCTTCGTGTCCTCGAACTCGCGCACTACAGCATCTTGCTTGGAATACTGCTGTCCGAGCTGTTCAACCTGCTGGTTAGCCTGGTCGTACTCACCACGCAGCGTCTCAAGCTGAGTGTTTACCCGTTCTATCTCGGCATCGATACGCTCCACGGCGTCATTGGACGGTGTAACGCTGTACTCGTTGCCTGATTCCGGTTCTGGCACCTCATCGGCGTTGTTGGCCTGGGCGCGAGCATGGAAGTCAGCAAAGCGCGCTTCGCGTTTAGCGGCAAAGCTGCGCATGTACTCACCCATGTCGGTGCCGAAAAACGGGTTATCGGTATCCGTTTGGGAAGGCTGGTTGACGAGTTTGGTCAGCTCCCAATCCTGCTTGGCCTGCCCAAACAGCGCCTGGGGTGTCTTATCGCCTTGCTCGCGCATTCCTGCGGACACCAGCAGGTCGCGGGCGTATTCGTCAGACTCACGACGGATAATCTGGCTCACCTGGCCATGCCCGGTCTCGGTATCTCCCGGCTGGGTCTCGGCGATATAGAGGAAGTTGCCCTCACGCCCACGGGTCATAGGAACGTAAACACTGGACTTATCTAGGTTGCCCACACCAGCAACAACGCGGGCCACATCCACGGTCGCGCCTTGGGAACTATGCCCAGTAGCGGCATAGCCCAGCTGGGTGTGTTTATCGAGGTAGTCGCGGTTTAGTGTCACAGTGGCTAAATCATCATCACACCGTCGGGCCGTAATGGAACCGTCTTTCCCGATGGAATCAACGACCCAGCGTTGACCATTGCGGACAACATCGCCGTTGCTGGTCACCAACTTCGCATCGTTGCGACGAGTCAGGATGACATCACCGACACCGGCTGTCAGTCCATCGGACAGACCTAGGCGGTGCTCAGGGTTAATCTCGCCGCGCTCGGCGCGAATCTTCTGCGCCGCAGCATTGAGCGCAGTGACCTGGTCGCGGGTTGCTGCAACCAGCAAGGACTGCTTTCCTGCGGCAGTATCATCACGCCACCCGGCCAACGCATCGTCCATCATTGCCGTAACCGATCCTGCGTGCAGGCGCTTGTTCTGCATGTACCACTCGGCGGCACGAGAAACGTCTGCTTCCTCGCCACCGCGCAGCCACTTCGATGCTTCACGCTCACCCGCATCACGCTGGCGGAACACCTCGCGTAGCTCAACGGCATCAGGCAATTCATGAGACAAGGTAGCCAGCAAGCCAGAACGAGCTTTCACCGCCGAGTATTGTTCTGGGTCTCCCACAAAGACCACGCGCGCGCCGGCAGCAGTGGCAGTCTCCAGCACACGGATCGTATCGGGGTTAGACACCATACCGGCTTCATCAACAACCACAACGGTGTCCCGGTTCCAGCCCAGCTTCACCGCTGTATGCTCCGGTATCAGATCGTCTGTGCCAACAAAAGCACGCGCAATCGTCATGGATTCATCAGCCACATTCTCACCGACCATCACATCCGCCGCCTTGCCGGTGGGAGCTAGACCAATAACATGCTTGCCCGCCATATTCCATGCGTGATGTGCAGATTTAAGTGAAGACGTTTTACCGGCACCAGCCGGTGCGACCACCACAGAAGCCAAATAGTCAGAGCCGACAACCGCGCGCATAGCATCAGCCTGCGCAGGCGAAAGCTCACCCTCAACCGGTTGAATCGACTCGGCGGTAACCCCGCGCTCCACGCGCGCGGTAGCCATATCAACGCCACGTTCAACCTCGTCGACCACCTCGACAGTGGTGTACTTCTGCGAACCTTCACGCTGGGTACTATCCAGCTCGCGGGACTTCTCCGGGGTCACCGACCATGTACCGTGCGCAGCCAACGCAGCATCAACCAGCCCCTCAACCGTAACCGTCATATCCTCCGGGGATATGGCACCGGGGCGGATAAGTTCTGCTACTTTCTCGGCTACATCAGCGCGGGTAAACGTGGAGCGTTCTGCGGCAACTTCCGCCAAAATTTGGGACGGTTTCGGCAAGAAATCCTCGGAAGATTCACGCGCATCTGCTTCATTTTTCGGCTCAAGTCCGGCCACAAACTCACGCACCTGCGCGCCGTGTTCAGCACGCGCCCACTCGATTTCCAACTCCTCTAGTGGGGTGTCGGTGTCCTTGGTACGCCGGGTAATTTTCTGCGCGATACGCTCATAGGCCGCACGGGTTTCAAGCCCATTGTCGGCCTGCCACTGGTCGATTTCACGCGCCCTGGTCGAGTACGACGCAATCAATTCTGGGTCATCAAGACCGACAATTTCAGCGCATCCATTGACCACGTCGCCGAACTCCACGCCGAGTTTCTGGCTCAAGATTTCACGCACCGTGGCTTGATACACCATGCCTGCCGCGCGCGCCTCATGGTACAAACTCACCCCATCGAGCGTGCGAACTTTGCCGTCTCGGCATAGCTGTTTATTCGCCAACAACACGTGTGAATGCACGTGCGGGTCGCCCGCACGTGAAGTGCGGTGCTCGTATTTCACGCCCGAAATACCCGCCAACTTTTCAACGACAAGACGTTTTCCGGCCGGCTCTTTTACTTGCTTTCGCGTGTAGCCGGCATGCTCCGACAAGTAATCCAGCGCCTGGGATACTGCCGCCTGGTGGGCCTCATCGACGATGCCACGCACGTCAGAATCTGCACCCATACCCCACAACAAGGAGACAGATTTCGGCGCACAAAAAGTCAGATCGAAGCCTGGAACACTATCCTTTCGCGGAGCATTTCCAAGCCCCGCACCGCTCGGAGCAACCGCCTTATTGAACCAATTCTCAACCGTTTTTCCCGACACAATCGCACCGTTGTCAGTGCCCAAAAATGCCGAAACCTCGGAGAGTTTTTCACCCCGAAGCCACACCGAAGCCGGTTGCTTTCCGTCCTCGGAATAGTACGAATCCGGCCCCCGATTCTCATCAACCGTGGACTGATAATAGGCCACGGAATGTGCACCCATCTTCGCGATAGTCAGCACGCCGCCACCTCCTGTCAATCACCACGGCGACCACCTGGACACCCCATTGGGCAACTTGTTGCAAATGTACCATGAAACTGGGCGCGCCAGCGAGCATAGGTCGCGGTCAGGGGCTGCTGGGTTGACCCAGGCGGTGTCGCCGATTTCGGCGGCGGCATGGGGTTCGTCGGCGGTGACGGTGCGGGTGTAGGTGAAGATGGTGCCGACGACGACCTCGCCCGGTTCGTTGGCGGCGGGAGCGTCGAAGGTGCCGAGTTTGTTGAGGCTCTCGGCATCGAGGGTGAGGCCTACTTCTTCGGCAACTTCGCGCAGGGCGGCGTCGACAAGCGCCTCGCCCGCCTCGGGCTTGCCGCCGGGCAGTTGGTACTTGGTGGAGGACTTCTTGCGCACGGTAAGCACGTGGCCTTGTGGGTTGCGGATGACGACGGCTGCTACTTCAATCATGGCTGCTGATTGTAGGCGGCCTAGAGCAGCGGCAGGAGCACGAGGGCGAGATTGAGTGCGATGACCAGCGCGGCAAGCGTCCAGCCCACGGCCATAGACCAGGGTTTCGCGGCGAACTCACCCATGACGTCCCGGGAGCCGGCATAGCGGAAAAGCGGGATGATGGCGAAGGGGATGCCCAGGGAAAGAAGTGCCTGGCTGACCACCAGTGCCATAGTGGGGTCGACCCCGCAGCCGATGATGACCAGCGCCGGGATGAGCGTGACCAGGCGGCGGACTAGTAGGGGGACCTTGATGTGAAGCAGGCCGTCCATGATTTCGGAGCCGGCGTAGGCGCCCACTGACGTCGAGGCGAGGCCGCTGGCCAGCAGGCCGATGGCGAAGAGAACGCCGGCCAGCGGGCCGAGGTGGCTGGCAATCGCCGTGTGGGCCCCGGAGATGGTCTCTGTGCCGTCCACGCCGTAGAGGGCCGAGCCCGCCAGGACCAGCAGGCCCACGTTGACGAGCCCGGCGATGGACAGCGCCACGGCGATGTCCGCGCGGGTGCCGGCCAGCACGTGGGGGATTTCCAGGTCGGGGTAGCGCTGCTTGGTCAGGGATGAGTGTAGGTAAATGGCGTGCGGCATGACGGTGGCGCCCAACATGGAGGCGGCCAGCAGGATGCTGTCCTTGCCCTCTAGGCGGGGGATGAGGCCGCCGGCCACGTCGGCGGGGTCGGGCGGGGCGATGGCGAGGCCGGCAAGGAAGCCGATGCAGATGACCAGGAGCAGGCCGATGACAAGCCCCTCGAACCACTGGTTCTTCTTCTGGAAGATGAGGAGAATGATGGAGACCGCGCCGATGATGAGCGCGCCCGCGAACAGGGGGAGGTTGAAGAGGAGTTGCAGGGCAATGGCGCCGCCGATGACTTCGGCGAGGTCGGTGGCCGCGGCGATGAGCTCGGCCTGGGCCCACATGCCTAGGCGCGCGCGGCGGGAGAGACGCTCGCCCATGATTTCCGGCAGGGAGCGGTGGGTGACTAGGCCCAGTTTGGCGGAGTGGTACTGGATGAACATGGCCATGAGGTTGGCCACGACGAGTACCCACACCAGGAGGTAGCCGTAGTGGGAGCCGGCGCTGATGTTGGCGGCTACGTTGCCGGGGTCGACGTAAGCCACTGCAGCAACGAAGGCGGGGCCGGTGAGGCTGATTAAGGTCTTACGCATAGGCATCTCCATACCAAAAGTTCAACTACTTGAAGTCTAGTTTTCATCGCCATATGTTCAAGCCAGGGGGGTGCTTTCATTTTGTCCTGACCAAGTGTGCGCTGATTTACCCTCACGCGTGCGCTGATTTACCCTCATTGAGGCAGTTATTCACAGGGTTTAACCTGCACGTTTATCTATTTTCACAGGTGGCTTATAACTATATCCCTGTATCTCTATACCCAGGGGTGATCAACCAACAAAACCGTTCACTACGGGTTACGGTTTAGGCTCCCGCCTCGCCTTGCGGCTCGTTGGGCTGCCGCCCAAATCAATAGATTTGGTTGCCACCAAACACTCCACTACTCAAGGCACACACGCATTCTCACTGCCCCACGAGAAAAGAAAAACAATCCAAAAATAAACCTCTCCCCAATTTCGACGACCTGACACATCCGCCCACTCCCCTCTACGCCCACCAGGGCGTGTCCGGGACACTCCGTAGTGTGGTGGGCATGAACTTTTTCAACCGACTCCGCGAGACTCTCACCCACCTAGACAACGCTCTAGACAACGCTGCCCACCCGCAGGCGGGCAGGCCAGTCTTTGCCGTCATTGACACAGAGACCACGGGGTTTAACAAGCGCTACGACCGCATCATTGAAATTGCCGTCGCCCGCTTTGATGAATCTTTCCGGCTTGTCGACCAGTGGCACACGTTGATTAATCCTGACGGCAAGCAGATTAAAAACTCCCACATCCACGGCATCACCAATGCTGATGTCGCCCACGCCCCCACCTTCCCAGAGGTCTACACCGAGTTCGCCACACGTGTAGATGGGCTGGTGCTCATGGCACACAACGCCCCATTTGATTCCAAGATGATTCTTGCTGAAGCCGAGCGCATCATCCCAGACGGGGAGGACGTGTACTTCCCATTCGTAGATACCATCGCCCTGGCTAAGCAAATGGTGTCCCTGCGCTCCTACAAACTCGCTTCCCTGCTTGACCATGTTGGGCTGAATAACCCGCAGTCCCACGCGGCTATCGCCGACGCGACCGCCACCGGACAGATGCTGAACAAACTTTTCGGACGCGAAGCGGCCAAGATTGCACGCCAAATCATCGACCAGGCCGTCACCTTCAACGCCGCCCACACCACCGGCTGGGGACTACCTTGCAAGCCCACCGCCACACGCCGCTAATCCCGTGCTCTGGCTAGGGGTGCTCCCACATCTCCACAGAGACCGGGTTACGCCCAGCAGAAGCAACCTGACGCAGGTTAATCGTGCGGTAGCTGGCGTACTCCTCCCCTTGCTCTACCGGCATAAGCATCGGCCATAAGCGGCTACTACCAGCAGGAATTAAACCCATAGCAATACCTATAACAATAGGTATAGTGCCGCGTATTACTCGTAGTTCTTGCAGCTGCTGCGCGCGCTGCCTACACTAAAGACGAACAGCCTGATTGTCGCGCACGCAGTCAGACTGGGACATAAAAATAACCCCAACCGAGTACCAGTCGGCTGAGGTTATCGGACCTAAAGGCCCAAGTGAAGCAAGGCGTTAACTAGCTTCACTGTTGCGGTCGCAACGTTAAGGACTCCGCTCACCACGTTAAGGATTGCTGTCCCCGTGGTGGCGGGGTCTTTTTCTTGCGACCGGGTGTATCCAATGAGGTTAAGGGTCAAAAAGTGTGTCCGGAATCGCGGATTTTCACGGATTGACCTGTAGGTTTCCGGAAAGTATATGCTCCGGAAGCATATATCTAGCCCCCGACGGGAAATCCTCGGTGTGGCAGCCGTGATGTGCTATGCGCGGCGTGGTGTGGTGTCGCAATGTCGAAGAACCAACCACGCTGCCACTGCGGCGGTGAAATGAAACGCAACGGCACCACCAGCAAAGGCACCACCAGATGGCGCTGCAAACAATGCGGCGCCTCCAGCGTCAAACGTCGAAACGACATCACCAACGCGGCAGTGTTCACCCAGTTCATCGAGCATTGCACCACCGCAATATCACTCGACGACCTAGCCAAACGAAACGGTGTTAGCCGCGCCACCATGAAGCGGCGCTTCAAGTGGTGCTGGCTCGTTGATGTGCCTGACCCCACCGCCGGCCACCACAAGCGGATCTACGACCAGGTATTTCTCGATGGCACCTACACCGCCGGTGGCTGCCTGATCGTCGCGGCGACCATCGACCACGTGATCGCCTGGCACTGGTGCAAACACGAAACCACCCGCGACTACCAACTGCTGCTTGAACGCATCGAAGCCCCACTCATCGCCGTCATCGACGGCGGCCAAGGCGCATACAGCGCAATCAAAAAGTGCTGGCCGACTACGAAAATTCAACGCTGCCTCGTCCACGCCCAACGTGTGGTCCGCCGCTACACCACCACCAACCCACGCACCGATGCCGGGCGCACCATCTACCGACTTGCGCTGAAACTGACCCGGATCACCACACTGGATGAAGCCGCCGCGTGGGGTGTGCAACTGCACGAGTTTTCAACGATCTACCGGGAATGGATGAACGAGAAAACCATGATCAAAGACCCCAAAACAGGTGCATGGACCCGCGTGTGGACCCACCACAACGTGCGCAAGGCCTACAACAGCCTCAACCATCTTTGGCGGTCCGAGATGCTGTTTGTCTACCTCAACCCGCCAGCAGGAGTCCTTGCGCCCGAGCGGATCAAATCCACCACCAACAGCTTAGAAGGCGGCATCAACGCCCAGCTCAAACTGCTCGCCAGAACCCACCGCGGCAGATCAGGCGAACGACAACGCCGCATGCTGGATTGGTGGCTCTACTTAAAAACGGAACTGCCTGACGATCCAGTACGAATCGCCAGGCAGTCCGACTGGGGCCAGGGCCAACTCGCCAAAGTATCCACCCTGACCCAAACCGAGAACCAAGCCGACCACGAAACAGGACGCCCAGCCCTCTACGACAACGCTATCGACACCGACTACACCCACTCAATCGGCATTCAAAAAGGCCAAATCTAACCCCCGCGACACGCCGAGCCAGACACACATTTTGACCCTTAACCCTCCAATGAGTGTCTACCCATCGTCTACCTCCCTTACGTCGTAGGGTCGTCCCCTCGCCTAACAAGACGCACGGAAACAGCCCACGTGAACGCGCGGACCAACCGCGCACCGACGAGGAAGCCACACACCCACGCAAGGCGGGGTGTTTGTGGACCATTAGTACTGTATCAACCGGGTGTGCACACACCCTGAGATTGTGAAGAAGTGCCCTACATCCTGCATTTATTCAAAATCTAAGTGTGGTCATTGACCGTTTAGGGTTATTGGGTGAGGTACTTATACAGTGTGGTGCGCCCAATGCCGAAGCGGCGGGCAACCTCCGCTTTCGGAACCCCCTCGCTCACCCACTCGCGCGCCTGCACTACTTGTTCCTCGTTGAGGACTTTCGCCCGCCCCTTATACACACCGCGCGCCTTGGCTTTCGCGATACCTTCGGCCTGGCGCTCACGAATAATCGAACGCTCAAACTCCGCCACCGACCCGAGTAGACCGAGCATGAGCTTGGCCACCGGACTGGAATCTAATGAATAGGTCTGCCCCTCCTTCAAAAACTTCACGGATACTCCGCGTTCGGCGAGTTCATCGACCAGTCGGTGGAGGTCGATAAGCGAGCGGGCAAGCCTGTCCATGCTCACCACAATGAGTTGATCGCCGGCACGCACATAATTAAGCGCCCCATCTAAGCCGGGGCGCTGGGTAGACGAACCACTCACCGTGTCGGTGAAGACGCGGAAGACTTTTTCCTTCTTCAACGCCGCCAACTGTCGGTCAAGATTCTGGTCTTTGGAACTCACACGCGCGTAACCGATTTTTTGACCCGTAACCACCTCTGGTTGTTCGGGAATGTCTAGAGGTAGTGACGGTTCTGTTTCATTACTCATAAACCCACCCTAGCGAACAGTGAATTAAACACGATGCATGTAATTCCCAAACTGTTCACTTAGCGTATACCCTAGAAAGCTCCTTACTGGGAGAACGTTGTTGGAAGCAGCTGCGGTCTGGCCCACACCGTAAGTAAGTAACGCTTGGACTCTTAGGGAAAGCCACCCAGAGCGTGCCCCTATCATGCACGCGCTGGATGGCTCCCTCTGTGCCAGCGGGGCAACCAAAGGGGCTTACTCGGGAGGGTAAATAAGTTAAGCCCCCTTGCCAGCACTACTGACTAACCAAGAGCATAACCACGCGACGTGGTTCCGCAACAGGAGCGGGACGTTAGTTTTGTTGCGAGTCTTGGTCGCTAAAAAACTCTGCGGCGTCATCGGTAAGCGCCTTCGCGATGTTTATTAGCTCATCTGCGTCGCCTTGCCAGTCACGCACTGCGGGAGTGCCCGGTAGTTGGTTGAGGACTTCGAGAAAGCGGGCGGCGGCGCGCAAAGCGCTGGCCACTTCGTAGCAATCCCCCTCCAGCTTGGCGGGAGAAGTATCAATCAGGCTCAGGTCGCGGGGTTCGTTGTACTCGGTAAGGAAGCTCATGGTCTCGACAATAGGCCGCCCCCGCGACATGAGTGCGGCCTATTCGAACAAGCATTGAGCTAGTCGTTGGTCGGTTTTCTGCTTTCCATTCCTCAATATGGGCAAGCCAGCGCACTTTGAATTCGGTGAGGTTATGGCGGAGGGTTGCGAGGTCTAGGAGAACAGAGGAAGTCATGCTTTGAAGCATATAAGCTGCCCTGCCCCTCAAGGTTTTCTTCAAGTGAGGTTTTATCTAACTGCCTAACGGCAGGGGAACCGTATATTGCTTACGGTATGAGACCCCTTAAACGTCCGGATAGTCACCGCTCTTCTTTAGCTCCGCGACATGCCTAGCAACCGTGGCGCGAGAGACTCCTACCTCTGCCCCTATTTCAGCCCACGTGGGAACTGTCCCTGTCTGGAAATACTGATCGTTCACCATTTGGCTAATACGGGACTTCGTAGATCGTCCTTGAGCCTTTTTCTTACGGTGCGTCTTTTCAAGCTTCGACCTTTGTGCTTGCGCATATTTGCCCTCGGGGTCTGTTTTCCAGCGTTGTGCGGCTTTTTGTCCGCCTCTGCGTCCCATCGTGGCCAAGGCTTTCCGCTCGCTGCTGGTGGCTTTACCTGGTGCGTTAGAGCCGCTGTAGGTCTCGCTCTTGGATTGGGCGACATACCCGCGCACGCGCCTTGCCATGGTTTGGCGGTCGCGCATGGGTGGCATCTCGTTGTCGCGGCCTGCACCGCCGTGGGTGTGTGCGACGTTGTAGGCGTGCTCATAGGCGTCGATGATTGCTGCGTCTGTCAGGCGTTGGCCTTGCTGGCGCAAGCGGTGGCCAGTCTTAAGCGCATGTCTAAAGGCTGTTTCGTCGCGTGCTGCGGTTCCTTGGACAATCCAGAGCACACGCACACCGTCGATAAGTTCCGGGTCATACTGGTCGAGACCACCGGCGATTTCCGCGTCTACGTCCTGGGCGAGTGCTTTGAATGCTTGGGCTTCTTCACGGCGGGTCTTGACCGCGTTGATAAGTTCGCGGCCAGAGCTGAATTGCTGGCGTGGGGTGGGGTTGAACTGGTCGTGTCCTGCCATATCCCTTACCTGCTTTATCAAGTCTCCAAGGCGCATCACCCGGTTGTGCTGCCTATACCAACGATAAGCGGTAGGGGCTTTGCCTGTGTAGAACGGGTTGCGGCTAAAGCGGTGGGAAAAGTGCGGGTCATGGTCTAAAAGCTCACCCAGCACACGCGTGGTTGCTGCAAGAAGCTTCATCTGCGCAGATTTACCGTTACGGTCAGCGTAGACAGGGTCAATAAGCCATATGAACTGGGCTTTGCCGTTAGTTGGGTTAATACCCACCCAGGCTGGCCCGACGCTATGAGTAATCAGTGAGCGCACCACGTCGCGGACGTACGGGTTTAAGTCTGCGGGGTCACCGCCTGCGGTACCTACTTGGTCAACGTCTACGACCAGGACGGCGGCGTACTGCTTGGTGGTGAGCATGGCGTACTCGCACCGTCCTAAAGCATCAGTCTCGAAGCGATACATACGCGGCGAGTTCGTGCCGTCAGCGTTGCGTCGATAGGCCTTTTTAAAGTCTCGTGTGACTGAACCGTGGAGTACATCGCGGCCTAGATGATCGCGTAAAAGGTCGCGGTCACTGGCAGATGCTGGGGTGTTGTCCAGTCCACCACGGTCGCGCTCGACGCGGGTAGGTGTTTTAGTGTGCGCATTCTGCGCATGAGTCTGTAAACTCAT
>NZ_CP190932.1:0-16932 GCF_057458085.1 Corynebacterium sp. LaCa_205 | reverse complement strand
ACAAAAAGAATAGATTCAGGGAGGATCTACCTGGGTAGTGACATGCGCATGTGTGTATATAATGCTATACGTATGGGATTCGTCAAGCGGGGAACTGAACTAAGAATCACTTTATACTCATGTATTGATATACACATATACGCATCTCGAAATTTAAAGTTATCCCCTCCCCGAGGGATACTCCGGTTGCGGGCGCGCGTGAAGGCGGTATGGTTTTGGGTGTCCGCAGCGCGCTTCCCCCGGCGCATAGTCGGACGGAAGGAAAACAAAAAGCCACGACTCCCGCACCCCCCGCAGGTGGCTTCTCCCCAGTGCTTCCAACGACGAGAAGCACTGGGGAGTTTCCTTTTATTGAGTACCTTCCAGCTGCTCTTTGAGACTGGTGGCTAAGTTTAGAAGTTCATCTGGGTTATTCGCGGGGTGGTGAATTGAACTGTTCGCTTGTTTAAGGTATTGTGGAGATTAAAGGAAGCTAGAGATAGAGACTCCAGCCGGTTCATGTCCGGGAGCTTTCACGGAAAAAGGAGATCTGGGTTCGATTCCCAGCCCCCTTACGGGGTGTAGCTTAACGGTAAAGCGCCCTTTTTTCATATCTACCACTGGGCTCTAGTCCAGTGGCCTTCTTCGCGAGCAACTGTTTCCAGTTGACTTAATCCTTTGGGGAAAAGTGTTTCCGTTAGCCGCTCGAGGCTTCTCTTCCATCCGTCGCTGTTCTTTTGTTTGCTCGTGGAGCGAACAAAGTGTTCTATAGATACTCTTGCGAAGTACTCTTCGGGCATGACTTCAATAAAGGATCTTTGAACTAATCTTCCTAACTGTTTAATGACGCTAAATTCAGTGAATATATGTTCCGCAGTGAGGGAGATTTTTCCGTCATTCCCTTGGATATCCTGAGGGGTTTTCCCTTGGTTTATTTTTTTCCAATGAGAAAGGGCGTCCTCACTGAGTGAATCCATATTATTTTGGATTGATGAGTTGACTCGTCCGCCACTGTGGGTGTTTGCGTTTCTTATTTTCCTGAGAAGATGGAAAATTTCTAGCATTGAAGATCGTGAGTCTACATCGCTGGTAGCCCTCCCTACGTGCACATCACAGGTGTGGAAAAAAATCTCATGGACGTTGGAGGCGTTGAGCCTGTTAGTTGGCGCGTCTTCAGGATAAGAAAGGTCCAGTCCGTGATCCTGTAGAACCTTAATGGTTCTTTTGAGATGATCTTCTTGTAGAGATTGTGCATAAGGAATCGCTAGATTAGCTAGATGCCTTTCTGCATCTAAAAGGATGTTTCGTGCATCCTCTACGACAAGATTAAACCGCTCGACATGCGTTACTGCTGGAAACATTTCAGATAAGGGAACCTGTGACCCTCGGGAAAGCTGGAGGGCATTTGTTGCGAGCCGTGATCCTGCCAGAAGTCCGGCTATCGCGTTATTGGCTTCAATTCGACGTTGATTAAACTCTGAGTATTCAGGGTAGTGATATTTACCTATGGAAGGCTCACTTGAGTGCATAACTTTACACTACCCGTAAGGAATAGGGTTTCGTCCGGCTATGATAAATGTAAATATACGTACACCCTATTGTTACGTGCGCTCATGCCGGGAAGTTACATGTAAAATAAGGTAGATTCGAGCATTATTTTACGCCTGTATAGTGGGATTAAGGCCTTATCTATACAGAAAGTGATGATTGTGGTGTCAGCGGCTAGTGATTCTGGTTCGCGTGGACAGCGGGTGGGGTACACCCGTGTCTCGACGGTGGAGCAGAATAATCAGCGTCAGAAAGAACTACTCAATACGTCTGGAAGTATTGACCGGTTCTTTGAGGATAAGATTTCCGGGCGCACTAAGACAGAGCGCCCTGGGCTTAGGGAGTGTATGGCCTATGTGCGCGACGGTGACGAACTCGTCGTCTCATCAATTGATCGCCTCGCCCGCTCACTAACCGATCTGCGCGGTATTGTCGACGAGCTCACCGACAAGGGCGTGACCGTCACTTTCCTGCATGAGAACCTCACTTTTACAAAAGATACCACCGATCCGCGAGCGGATCTTATGCTGGGTATCCTCGGCAGCTTTGCGGAGTTTGAGCGGGCCATTATCCGCGAGCGCCAGGCGGAAGGTATTGCACTGGCAAAAAAGGCCGGCAAGTACAAAGGCCGCAAACCAGCCCTCAGCCCAGAGCAAGTAGCAGCGATTAAGCGGCGCGTGATGGCAGGGGAGTCGAAAGCAGCACTAGCGCGAGAGTTTGGGGTCACTCGCCCTACAGTGTATCGGGCGCTGAAAAGCGCCTAAAGCAGCGCAGCCGTATCGGTAAATCTGCGCACCCACGAACCCCGCCATATGGCGAGACATATGTCCAGTGATGCGTAATCACTACCTGCTCTTTCGCGCGTCTAGCTAGGGTGTTGGGCGAAGCAATTGACGGACTTGAGCACGGCTACGAATAGCCCTGTGTGCGTTTCCCTCGTAGGAGACCTTTACAAGAGACGCGGCAAACTTACACCACACGTTCCACTCAACGCAACCTGCTAACGTTATTTCTGGTTCACAATCGCACCCCACCGTAGGTGGTGGGGTGCGGGCGTGACTTCCTCGTCGGTGCGCGGTAAGGCCCGCGCGTGACGTGGGTCGTCCCGCGCGCCCTTTTTCAGGCGAGCGGACAACCCTACGACGCAAAGGGAGGTAGACAATGGGTAAACACTCATTGGATACACCCGGTCACAAGAGAAGAGACCCCGCCACCAAAGGAGCTGCAATCCTTAACCTGGTGAGCGGAGTCCTCAACGTTGTGACCGCTACCGTGAGGCTCATTGCGGTGATGCTTCACGTGGGTCTTTAAGGCCCGAGGGTCTCAACGAGCTGGCACTCGTTGGGGCCCTTTTATTGTGCAGCCGCAATTCAGGGATGAACTGTGCTGTCACTTTTTAGGCTAATGCGCGCGCGAAGGTTTCGCAATACTCCCGCACCGAGGCCGTAGCCACTTTTTCTCTACTGCGGGCAGAAATCTGCGTGGTCGTGCGCCCACCTCTGTGCGCCCGCGAGTCCCGCCATATGGCAGGACGTATGCTTAGGCATATGTCCACCGTTATGTGGATTCACCTGCTGGTTTCCCCTAAAGAAGGAGAAAGCAAGAGACAAAACGACATGGCAATGCGCGTCTCTGGATGTACCTGCGCGGATTTTTACTTTGGATACTTTCGGCCAAAAAGATCCTGACGCAACTTCTGAGAAAGCCAGAATTGGCGATGTCGTTATGACACTATGGTTGAGCCCTAGCCAACAATCGCTTTCGAGGCGATAACTTTCTGCTACGCGGGCACGCCACCGCGTTCCGTGACGCGAACGTAGTCTTGATTAAAAAATTCGCTACGTCAGCAGAGCGCCAGCGCAGCGATGTACAGAGACGGAGACGAGGGTTAGTCGTCCTTCAGACCGCCGATAACCTTGTTGGCCTTATCCTTAATGCCCTCGGCAGCATCAGACAGCTTGTCCTTAGCCTCGGAGGTAACTTGGTCGGCCTTGCCTTCGTTAGCTACGTCCTGATTGTCGGTAGCTTCACCGTAGGCTTCCTTTGCCTTGCCGACGAGTCCGTCCTTCTTGTTTTCCAAATCGCCCATAATCACTCCTTTGGAATAGGCGGTTAATAACCACTAGCCATAATACGCTCCTATTTTAGCGCAGGAAGGCGAAGAATTTTAAGCACACCGCGGTGCATTCATCCTCGAAGACACCACCACAGGAAATCATAGAAAACAAGGCAAAGCCTAGAAACAAAACTCGGGGCACTTCACGTTTACAGAATAAAGCTACACCTCTTTTAGAAGAATAAAGGGCAAGATTATGCAGACTATTACTAAAGGCATTAAATACTTGCGTGGGTGGCGCAACGCATCTCGATCCGATTTAATCCCATGGAGAGGAAACCTAAACTCCAACCAGCTAGAACCTACAGCACCTACAAAGCACGAAAATAGACCTAAGACGACTTGCCCCCACCCAATAGTTTTAAAGAAGAAACCAATACCTACCGGAACTAACGCTCCAAAGAGGAAAAGAACTAGATTGACCCCTGCTAATCTCACTGCGCTCCGAGGAACATCACCTAGCATATAAATGTGTGCACGAGTTTCTGGATTGCGGCTAAGAACTGTTGTCTGCGCAGTGTTGACAACCGCTAAAGTAAGGAAAATGAGGGGGGAAATCCCTTCTTTAGCTAAGCTCCAGCTCAAATATCCTGTAAAGATAGAAATTAATACGAAACTACTCCAGACCCGTGAATCATTAAAAGCATTAGTTGCGAAGTAGTTATCACGGAAAAATGTAATTGTCCTTGCACGACTGGGTCTCCGACTCACTGGTAAATGTAACCCAAGAGATGCGGCAACCAGAAGAAGTACGAAAGACAAAGACAATGCTGCAGTCAAGGAAACATATCCTGCAACCATTGCCAAAGCAAAACCAAGAAGGTAAGCAGTCGGCACGCTGTAACGAAAATTAATCGTAGAGATAGCCAGTACTGTTAGTGACAGAAATAAAGAAAAAAGCAAAAGGAAAAAATAGTTTTGAGCCGATCCATAACCAGCTTGAGAAAAGAAAACTCCTAATGGAATTAGCCCTTCGATTAAATAAACTCCAGCACCGATAAAAACCGAAGCAAGAGCAAGAGACCGTTCTGAAAACGGAAAAACCAACATCTCCCGAAGTCGTGGATCTCGCAACCAACCTTGAAACAAGGTGCGACAAAACAATACTGCGGCCACGCCAGAACTTAAACCTAAAAAGTGAAAATCAACTGGAGGAACAAGTTTGGCGATAAATACGACTACTATGCTTAGTACTATTCCAGTTACAAACACACTAGGTCGAATAAATTGAGCAACGATTGCTCGGCAAGCCAATTGTAAATCACGCAACATAACCGAATTCTCACTTTAAAAGGTGAACCACATCTGCTGCATGATCAGGAACTTGAAACGGACCTGACAACTCGCCGTCCTGCAGTAAATACATTATGTCACAACACCGAACAAATGACTCTGCAATGTGTGAGCTCATAAACACTGATTTCCCCTGGTGGGAATAGGAAGCAATTGTCTCATAAAGGAACTCAGTTCCCGTAAAGTCGAGAAAATCAACAGGCTCATCAAGAATGAGCAAGGATAGATCGAGCGAAAAAGCACATATCAAACGCGCTTTTTTATTATTCCCGCTAGACAAATCAGAGAGCCTAGTCTCTACATGTGGAGAAAAAGAAAACCCCTCTATGAGAGAATTAATTTTACTATCATTAATCTTTTGCCCATAAACAGAATGAAGATAGCCTAATAAGTCCTTGAATGTCCAAAGGGGGAAACTTCTATCTTCTGAGTACACCGCATATCGAGTAGATTTGAAATCTTTTTCTTTAGGAAAGCTTTCCCTCCCTTGGACTAGGAAACTTTTTGACGACCACCCCGAGAGAAGTCCTGTCAAACCACGAATGAAAGTCGTTTTTCCTGCCCCGTTACCCCCCAACAGGCCAACTACGTTTCCTGGGGGGACGACAAAATGGTTACCGCTCATTATCGGGTTCTCGGCATCATACCAAGCTCGAAATTCGGTCACGTCTAAAATAGGACGTTCCAAATCAGTCATTAGCGGTCTTTCTTGTTCATTCGACCGAACGCAGCAAAAAGCAGAATAATTGTAGCAACACCAAAAGCTATCGAGTCGATACCAAATCCATTCTTTACATAAAGGGCGATGGTGATCGCAAAGGTGATGAGTGCAAGAAGAAAAGCGACCAGTGGATTACGATCATTACGCGTCAAATTCGACATTACAGATCCTTACCTAGCTGAAGATAACTATAACCTTTATTATATAATGCTTTCTTTTACATTTCTCAGTTTCTGCCCTCTTTAATGGGGATTGATTCTTCCACTCGGTCAATCGCATTTTTAATAACAAATCCCATTGCCAGTAACACACCTACTACACCGAGAAGAACCTTGGCCGCTTTCGCAGAGACAAAACCGGAGGCAAACCACGCCCCTAAGTAGCCCAGCAGAATAAGAAAAGACGCAAATGAAATCGCAATCGCCATCCGTCTTCCACTTAAGTTCAGCACCCCTAAAAGCCATGTTGTAACACCTAACGGTATCAATATGATGGCATCCGCCGGACTGAGTGATACCCCTAAATAAAATCCCGAAACAAAGACTGCCCCGAGCATGCCCCAATAGCGAACACTCTTTACTCTAGATTTATTTGGTCTAACCCTTACTAGGAAGAGTGAAACCACTCCAATAAAAATTATAAATGAAAATAATCTTTTTGGCAGAGAGACGCTTACCGTGGAGAAAAACGTTCCTCGAAAAATAACAAACACTAGCGAGGTGTACCCCAACGCAATAGGGATGCTTACCGTCAAGCCGTTAGCTATTCGATTTGGATCGGCACATCGAGCTTGGTCAAAAAGCCACCAAATACTAGCAAAGGCTACCCCGTCCACCACTGTGCAAGAGATTAATAATATAGAAGCGAATAGCACCCCTAGTGCCGTTGCCTCAACATTCGGTTCAAATCTGATTCGAATTCCAACAACTGAAAACAAAGAGGAGATTCCAATAAGTACAAAAAACAAGAGTTTACGATTTTTCATTTTCCTCAATGATTTATAGCATTCAAATAGAATCGAGTCGCACTGATAAAATGCATCGGATCTGTCAGATAGTCTTCCAGATCGGAAAAAACCCTCCCGTAAAATTTCTCGTCCTTTAGCAAAAGGGACGATGGTGGCAGATTTCCTTTCGGGTATAGCAGCTTAGTTACCGAGAAATTATCAAGAGCTAAAAGTTGCCCATAATCAATATACGTCTCACCTGTAGGCGACCATTCAATAATCTTAAGACTAGTTTCCGGACAGCCAAGAATACTCTTAAGCTGAAGAGGAGAGGCCAAGTTAAGAGATTTGAGGGTACCTAACATAGCCGCTGGTCGCTCATCTTTATATCGATCTATTTCCGCAAGAAGAACCGAGCGTTCCTTCAGCCAATTAGATTGATGGAAAGGGGCATTAAAAAAGCAATGGAGATCCCACGCTAAAGGGCATGGCCCCGTAAATAAAAATTCAATTCGGTCAACTGTAGAAAACCCATTGTAAGTACCTCCAGAATCATAGATACGCTGAAGCTGATCTGAATTTTCAGATAGCAAAAGGTGCTCAATGAAATGCGCATACCCATCATTGTTACCCGGAGGGAATGTAGGCGGCGAGAGGCTTAATTGTAAAGATGCAGCAAAGGTAGGGAAAGGCCACGAAAAAGAATAAGTCTCACGCCGATACCAAAGATTATCCACGCGGGATCACCACTCTAAAAGCAGAAGCTAACTCATTTTTGATAGAGGCGAGAGTTATTTTTTCTACCTTCTCTAGTATTTCTTCTTTACCAATGTGTGAGTCGATTGCCACATAGGGAAGCAGGGAATTTAACAACCGAAAACCGAAAGCGCAGTTTAACTCTAAAGCCAGTCTTTCCTTAGCACCTTTGAGATCGGAATCTTCCGGCTCCCACTTATCAAAAATTTCAAAGAAGTTAAAAAGAAGATATTCAGACGAAGAATTCACCATATTAATAACAACGGCATGAAATAGTTGCGCATAGCCCACTGATACGTCGTAAAGATTCGCAGTCTCCATTAGAAAGCGCAATGGACCACGTCGGTTCATTGGCTGCATCATTAAAGTAAGGAGTTTCCACTTCAATAAGTGCTCCACACTGGTGGGAGGCGCTGGGAGGAAAACTACTGAAACACCGCACTGTGCTGTTTGGGTATAAGGAACAGCGCTAGGTCCTTGCAAACGCATATTACAGAGAGCAGTAAGAATGTGAACATCTCCAATGGTAATCTCAGCTGGATCTGCTGAAACGATTGGAGATTGCGGTTTCGAGGATCGAGACATAGAAACATCCACGACTCGATAAGGAAAGAAACCAGTCAACGATCTGTAAATTAGTTTTTCATCTAAGCGGTTCCACTCCCGATATGAAGAATTGGCCTTCCTCACCCCCGCCATCAATCCAAAAAGTTCCGCCACAGGTTCTTCTGATTCGAATGTCCTGGGAAAGAAACTGGTAAAGATGGGTTGGGTATGGTCGCCGTTCATTGTTTTCCAACGAACATTTCAACAATGGACTCAGCATTGTTAGTCTTTACCCAACTACAGTAATGAGGATGATTCTCCCATGCATTTTGGGTAATCCCGTGCAAAATGCAACCTTGACAATAGATTCTATTAGGGCACTTGGGACTGCAACCATTTTCAACCCCTGGTGAGGGAAGATCATGTATCTTACGTAGCAGAGGACTACTAAATATCTCTTCCCAGTCTTGATGAAGAACATTACCAAAAGAAACTTCTTCAGGGAATAAGTTACAGGGCCTGATATCCCCGTTAGCGCTGATGACAACTGAATTGGAACCAGCCCCACAGTTGTCTCGAGAAGCGGCTTCGTCCCGAACCTCTTCTTGAATTACAGGGATTACATCACGATACTCATCCACGACCTTTTTAACGTAGTCGTTGTACTCTTTACTTACTCCCTCAGTTTGTTCGGCAGCCATTTCTTTGCCACGCCCAAACCCCTCTACGAAGTTGAAAACAAAGAGACGCGCGCCAAGATCCGAGGCCTGTTGAGCAAGCTCTGCTAGTTCCCACATATTTTCATCAAATAGAACAGAAGTTATGCGAACAAACAGGCCAGCATCAGTCATACGGCGTATATTCCGTGATGTCTTTTTATGGGCATTTCGATGGTTCCGCAACCGATCATGTATCTCTGGGTCCACCGAATCCAGAGATACTGAAATGACAAGGCGCTCTTTGTTCTTTCGTAGGAGATCGAGGACTTTCTCGCTAAGGATCGTGGCGTTTGTAAATAAAGCCACTTCAGGAAAGCGATCAAGAGCATACGCTATCATGTCTGTTGCTCGAGGGTGCATAAAAACCTCCCCTCCAGTCAACTGAACACGATATACGTGAGCTGCCGCCATCTCATCACATAACGCAGTAAACGAATCAAAATCAATCCTATCGGTACGCTTAGGTCCCGAAGAAAGATAGCAGTGCTCACACGCTTCATTACATGTGTTGGTTATTTCAATAATGGACGACTGCGGAGTAGTTGCGTTCTTAGTTTCATTAATGGTGATGGTACGATGGAAAGAAATATCTTCTCTTACATCAGTCGTCTTTTCATCACAAAGCTCCAGCGCTCCACGCTGAAGTAAGTCACTAATAAAACCCATAATCCAAGAGTTAGCTTCTTCTTCTAGCCCATATTTAGCTCTAAAATCCTCTGCAAAGGTCCGAGGATCATTATTTTCTTGAAGAAATCGGAGGATCTCCACCCCCGAGTCATTGATTTCGAATCCTTCCCAAATGGTTCCTTCATCAGAGCTTTGTTTGCTAAAGCTGACTGAATTTCCTAGAGTACTTGTGAGTACAGTAAAGTTACTTGCAGGTACAAGAATTGTGGACACGGTTACATTCCTGCCTTAGTAGGGTTAGTTAGTTTAAAACAGTGTCATAAGGGATCGAATCCACCCCTTATGACACTGTTACTTTTTAGTTCATATGGAACAAGGCTGCTGCCAGTCCGACCTCAAAGTCGGGAATGATCCCATCGATGGCGCATACTCCACCTGCAGCACAAGCAGAACACTTAGAACCATTCACGACGGTAGCTGGCTCCATAACAGTGACTGGGTTGGTCATTTTTCTTACACCTCCTTACTTCTTATACATTTCAATCCTCTAGGCTGTTATTTGTCGTACAGCGATAAACAATAGCCTAAGCCAAATTCTACAATTGGAAAGAAGATCTTTCTCTACAATAGGCAAAAACAATATATTTATATACCTTTAACAGGCTGAAACCCGATGTCCGCCGCTAAGCAGTCTTCCGACAGTGTATGTGCTACAGCATCAGCCAGTGACATTCCCAGTGAAACCTGCTAGCTTCCAATAACTCCGACACCCGTGCGATCTGCCCAGAACGCTCACTAGCTGAGCACTACAACCCGCTTGCCATGGCGTGCGAACTGCTAAAAGCTCACGACGCACTCGACCGGGAAGTAGATATGGCGTTTGGCGCTCCTCGCAAGCTCACTACGGAGCGCCACCAGGAGCTATTGTTTGCCAATTACGAAAAGCTCACCACAGAGCAGTTCTAGGATTGCTTCGAGGTTGTCTCGAAAGTTTGAGTCATCGAAGTAGCCCTTGTAGGGCACTGCCTTTCCTATCCCGTGGTTCTTTTCCAAGAAAGTTTACAAGACACAAGGTTACGTGGAGGGTTGTAGGACTGTGGTTGGTGTGGGGTGTTTTGTTGGCAACCAAATCTATTGATTTGGGCGGCAGCCCAACGAGCCGCAAGGCGAGGCGGGAGCAAAACCGCAACCCGTAGTGAACTGTTTTGTTAGTTGATCGGCTAGGGATATAGATCTACAGGGATATAGTTATAAGCTACCTGGGAAAATAGGCAAACCCGCAGGTAAAACCCTGTGGATAACTAGAAAGATGATGGTAGATCAGCGCACGTGTGATGGTAGATCAGCGCACGTGTGATGGTAGATCAGCGCACGTGTGATGGTAGATCAGCGCACGTGATTCTTGCGTGATGGTAGATCAGCGCAGTCTGAGCTGGGATTTTAATTTGTGATGGTAGATCAGCGCAAGCTGTTTTGGGGTAAAAAGAAAGCGCCTGGAGGGCGCTAGTCTTCTGTGTTCGCTTTAGTCGAGTTCTGGACGAGGCGGTCGCTGTCGGACTGAGGTTGCTGTCTTGGTTAAGGTGACACCGTTGGTGTCGGCGGTAATTCCAGCGTTAGGCCACACGCACAGAATGTCATGAATCGCCTTTTTAATTTCATTGCGAAAGTTTCTTCGTTCTACCGCAGTAGTCAATTTTTTTGTCGAAAAGCTATCGGCGATCATGTCCCAGGTGAAGGTGTAGGCGTCGCGGCTGTTTTTCGCCAGCCAGTATTGCTTCAGCGTGCACCAGACGTAGAGGTCCATGGCGCGAGGCTTTCTGAGTTGGCGCAACACGTTGAGGTCAATGGGGATAGGTGCCTCAGCCACGTGCCGGAAAAACCGGTTTGTTAAAACCAATTCCGATTCAAGAAAGCTACCTTGGTTAGGGTCGCGCGGGTCGAACCATAAGTTCCAATCGTCCAGGATTTGAGTGTTGGTTCCTCTGGCGTGTACTCCATCGTCACTTTGAACGGTGATGACCGAACTGGCCAGTCGTTTGATTTGTTCTCGCAATAGTGTGACGTTCCCGCGTTTCCCTCCATTGGCTCGCAGCTCAATGCCGATTGCCTGGAGAAAATGACTCATAGAGTGTCCAAGGGGAATGTGGCGAGCCTGTTCTTCATCGATTTTTCCCTCTTTGAGGCGTCCTGCGTTAGCTACGGCGCGGGTGATGATGTAGGCCATGATTAACCGGGGGTATTTCCCGTAAGGAACGCCGTTGAAAGACACGATTGAAACGGAAGAATTTCCCGATTCGATCGAATAGGTATTTCCTTCAACTTGCTTGTATGGGAACAAAGCTTGGACAAACAGTTTGGAGGTGTAGCCGACGTCTTGGGCTTGGAGGAGTTCTTGTGCGGCCTCGCGTTCTTGCCGGCGGGCTAGTTCTTTGACCGCTTCGATCTTGGCACGGCGTTCGTCTGGAGTGTGTGGGGTCTGCATGGTGCCTTAGGTCTCCTTTCGGATTATTGGCACCGACCGCATCGCGCTTTGCGCACTGTCCATACGGAAGTGGTAAAGTCCTACTCGACACGGTCGGTGTCGTCTTTGTTTTGAACCCCTGCTCGAGTTGCCGCTCGATGATGCAGGGGTTTTCTCGTTTTAAGCAATGTGCGTGCTCCGGACTCAAACCAAGAAGCACATCTATACTTGCACCCTTATTAAATCACACTGATGTAGCTAGTAACGAAGATGAACTCATCGAGTTCAATAGAACAATCAAGCAAATCATGATGCTGTCGAGACAGATGAACATAAGCAGGGTAGAACTAGAAGAAGTTACATACTGATATATGCATATCTGCATGTGTGTATATCAGTTTCTTTTCCGGCTTCTCTGTTCAAGCCACTGTGTAGCCCATTCTTCAAAGAGTTGAGAGATGCTCCTCTCTTCTTCTACTGAAGCGAGTTTAAGCTCTTTGATAAGCCGCCGATCACGGACATACAGTTCAAGGCGTGCCGCTTTATCGTCGGCCTGAGAAAACATTTTCGTTGAAGTGGAAGTGGTTGAACTATCTAGCACCACTACCAGTGTGCAAACTGGTGCAAGTATTTACAACGGAGACTTGGAACGCATTCAAATCAATGCCCACGGAACTGTAGGGACTGCAGGAGAATGTCACATCATTGTTGGATAGTTCTTCATATGGATATGAATGAATATAGTTTCATGTCCTAAATCTACCCGCCTGAAGTCCCTCCTTATGAGGTTATTTTGTTAGACAAAGAATTTGTCTCGTAAGCGAGTTTCATCGTGAGCGCCATAGGAATCTATATGGATGATTGTGTCAATCCGCCGGGCAAGTGCTTGTCTCCGCGATGCTGGCTCCCATAAATAGTAGCCCCACGGAGATTCATTAGAAACCATCACAGCTTGCGTGTACGCAGCAGTCTTGTTCGCGTAGCGAGCCGGAAGACTCATAGGCCACACATCGAGGATATTTAGTACAAGGCTTAATGGCATCGAGCCATCGAATTCGTCGAGAATAAGAGTCTTTTCTCCTGCATAAGAATCAAACGGGTGGGAGTAGTCAGTGACTCGATAGAAATCATCGCCACCTATATCCACCGCTAGTGATGTTTTCCCGGTGCCAGGCGGACCATACAACCACAGCACCTCAACTTCTCGGGGTGCTGAGTTCTGTGCGCGCTCTCGGGCAGCAACGAGCCTTTCAACGAACGAAGTCATACGCGCAGCTTCTGGAACTTGAAGAAATATTTCGTCCACAGAAAGCCCTTTTTCAAGGACTGCTTCGCGAACGATGTCTACATCCTTGCGCCTTCCTCTTTCGTCACCGTGCCGAATGGTGCCGTGCTCTAGCCTTGGTTCTTCAGAGACGCGGGTTTCTTCTTTGGTGACATAGTCGATGGCTTGTTGTATTGGACCGCGACGGGGTTCTAGATGTGCCGTGGGCAATTTATTTTTAAGCGTGGAAAACCTGATCGGTGAGGTGTTGCCATCAATGAGTAGCTGCCAGTGCCGGTAACTTCCCTCTTCACCTTTTTCTAGCTGACCTATATAGGAGTACTGCTCAAGAGCTTCTTCTATCTCCTCTCGATGCATTTTCTCTGCTGATATCGTGGCCATCCACGACCGAGACTGCGTAGACTTGCTACATTTTCTGCTACGCATTGTTTCACCTGAATAACCTTTCTGAGCTGGGCTGATACACGCTACAGAGGTGCCGGGGTAACACTAACCGGCACCTACCTGCTGCCGCGGCGGCATTCGCCGCCTTGCCACGCAGAGAACGTACAGGCTGCGTGGAGCATTTAACTTTGACTGCCTATGCGGGTGATATTCGCTTCCTGTGCCCCTATTGCTTTCGGTCGCTTACGTCTTCCGCTTCCGCGGCGCTCGTCCTTTGGTGGCCTGGCCTGTGGCCAGCCGCGTCGTCCTCGCTTGCTGCAGCGTTCGACGTGTGCTCCCTCCGCACCCGGGGCACAGGAAAGCAATGGTCACCCGTTATGCCGTTCGAAGACGTGCACTTCGCGCCACACGCCATCTCCGTCATCGACGACGATCCGCCGCGGTTTCAATCGGGACGGGTTGGGCTCTCCCGGCTCGGGTAGCCTGCCCATCACCAGCCTTGAGTCGTCACCGGTGACTCGACCGCAGATGCGCACCGTCGCCAAGTCACGGACGGCCGTCGGAATCACATCTGCGCTCATCCGCTGGGTGGCGAGAACGGTGATTACTCCTGCCGATCGTCCGCGCTGTACTAGATCGCGTACTATTCGCACCCGTTCTTTAGCATCATTCTTATCGGCCTTGTTTTCCGATGACGCATCAAAGATCTGCTGGCATTCGTCTAAGACAAGGACACGTAGTGGGAATCCTTGAGAGTTTTTCCAAAAATCAATATTGCACGCAAAGCGTCTCGTCATCTCTTTTTGAGTCGCTCTAATAACTTCGGCAGACTCGCCCAGAGAGGTGGTTTTCCCGTCAATTGTTACGACATCAGCATGCCCTTTAAGAGCATCTTGAAGCTGCTGCAGCAGTACCGTTTTACCCTCTCCTGGACGTGCACCGACAACTATTCCGGATATCTCGCGCAGAGAAAATCCGTCAGGAGACCCATCCTCGACGCTTACCCCAATAATAACCTTGCCTTCCTTAGGAACGTAGGAGGGGCAACCCTCTACGATGTCTCCGATTCGCTGTACTCCTCGTACCCAGGCGTATCCCCCTTGCGTTTTTATGCGAACTGGAGTACCAAGCTCAGCTCCGAGTTCCTCAGCGAGCCCCTCTCGTTGCCATCTGCCTGTTTCACCAGGGGAGATGCGGATGCGGCCATCACGACGAACTCGCTTGATTGTCAGCCCGAAAAGATCGCTTAGCTGTTGCCGTCGTCGCTGCATTTTCCCAGCTAAGGGGTTCTTTCTGTACCACCACAGAGACCACGCCCACGGCACTGCTACCCACAGGGCCATTGATATAACGATGATCGCAATAGCCCAAGGGGCACCTTCCATGACCTTTTCCTGGAGCTGCTCCACAAACGTGTTCATGGGCCCGAGGGGGTCTTCACCGCTAGAGGAGCTCATCGTTGACCTCCTCTACACGAGCCACACCTGTGGCCTGCAGAAAAACGGTCCCTTCGACTGCCCCGGCCATGATCCCCTGGAAGACGACGGTGTCATCGGCTTCGATTTCTGGTCGCTCTGGTGCCCATACCGTTACTCGAGTACCTCGGACTTCCCTCTCTACAGTCCCATCGGCATGCGTGTGTTCCTCCATTACGATGGTGACCTCGACGGGCCAGGCTAGGCGCCCCGGGAAAAAGCGATTCGACTGAGGGGCGCCGTCCCGCTCTCTCGGGGCATCCGGGACGGTCCGCACGCGCACGCCAGCTGTTAACTGACCAACCGGAGTGAGGTATGGTGGTGTCATAGGCATAGAAATATGTCCTTTCCTCCGCCCTCCCGGTCGATGCTTGCAGGCTGATCTGGGAGGGCATTTTTTTGCTTACACCGTCGAGGCTACGCATGTACCCTACCCACCCGCAAGGGGGTGGGTATTGACGGGGGTAAAGTGCATGTGGCATTCTGGAATGTTTGACGTACGTCCTGACGTACAGCAGGACTTATCATAACTGTTGGTGCATACGGCATTCATGCAGTTAACTCCTAAATATTCCCCCGCTATTAAAACCGTCCTTCTTTGAAGGGGAGGGCAAAGTTCGCCGCTAAGATTTCATTCGCGGTAGCGATGCCGCCGCGACGCGGGGGTAGTAGACCTACGACGGAGACGTCCAGCGGTACCTGAAGATATATCTTTTACGGACTTCGCCGACCGCGTCGACATCGCCACATGCTTGCGCGCAGAAGAAATCCCCAACGATGTTGCCGACCACGCAGGCTACATCGCCGACGAAGTAAACCTCCTGGCCGCACAACGCACCTACGAACTACGCCGCCTAGGCGTAGATGAACCTGCCCAAGAGGCAATCCGCGAGATGATGGCAGATACCATCGCCGCTGCTTACGAACCAGACAACACTGACTATGACGAGCCAGATACCTCCTACAACGAGGTGGAGGAAGAACCACCAGCACCTGAGACCACCCCAGAAGCTGACAACACCCAAGACGAAGACACCCGCGAACTGAATGAGGGCGCACGAGCAAGTCTCGGACTAGGCGGCGAACAGCAAAGCGTTACCAGCGACAGTGACACCACCGACGAGCAAACACCCGCTGATGATCTTGAAGAAGAACAAGGCCCAGAGCTTTAGGAACCAGTGAAGTCAAAGCAACAGAGCGTACATGTGTATGTAGGTATATACACCAGGTAATCAGCTTCTTTTCTCAAGCCATTGTGTTGCCCACTCTTCAAAAAGTTGGGAGATACTCTTCTCTTCTTCCACTGCAGCGAGTTTGAGCTCTTTAATCAATTGTCGATCACGGACGTACAGCTGAAGACGTGTCGCTTTATCATTAGCTTGAGCGAACATCTTTGTTGAGGGCGAGCTCTCCGACCTATTTCCAGGCGATTCTTCCCGCGCCTTATTCTTAGCCTTTGGAATTGCCATCGTTTACCCCTTAATCCTCAAATGCTGCGACTACTTCTCGAGCCAAAGAATCCCACACCTTCGTGCTTCTGGGCTTTGTTCCAAAAACACGACGTGTAGCCGCCCTCGTTGGGATGACTGTTTCAGCAAGCGCTGCAGTCTCGTCACCCTCCAGCTCGGCATGGACTTCATCTAGAAGTTTTTCCCTTCTGTCGACATTCGACAGAACAACTGCTGTTGGTATCCCCATTTCTATTAGCCAAGAAAGCGTTACCTGTGTTCGGTCGATATCCATCGGGGACACACCAGTGGGAAGAAGGACTAAATCGGCAGCTTCGGCGCTTTCGGTTATGAAAGCTAAACCGCCTGGAGGGGTGTCGACTATAAGAAAGTTCGGATTGTTCCCCCTCCTGACAACTCCAGAGAAGTCACTTGAGCTGCGGACAGATTCGATAGGAAATGGAAAATCCTTCACTTTGGTTGCCCATCGGGTGGCAGATTGCTGGGGGTCACCGTCTGCGACTGCGACCGTATAGCCCATCTTCCGAATTGCTTCTGCGAGCATTACCGAAAGTGTGGTCTTTCCTGTCCCACCCTTCGACTGAATTACGGAAATTACTCGAGTCAT